>NZ_WKFA01000119.1:0-2279 GCF_021605325.1 Pseudomonas sp. PA-7-1E | reverse complement strand
AGCTCCTGCTTGGTTTGGGAGCCATTTTTTTGCCGATCTCACACGTCAAAAGGTGGCAGCTATGTGCGGGGTGAGATACCGGAAAACAGGACCCGGCCAGACCGAAGTCTGCCCGCACACAGCCGCCATTGACGGTTGTAGCGCATTGCGCCTGCTAATAACGGGATCTCACACCCGATCGCTGATAGGCAGCGACGAAGCGAAGGCTAGCCAGTGGGTTGAGCAGGCGCAAGGCCAAAGGATTGTCTAGGAAACGTCCTGCAAATTAAAGGGATATGGATTGCTGGCCTTTAACAATGCATGTCGAACGGGCGGTGATGAATGGAACGGCAGGTTGAGTGACGACCACCCATAAGGTGGATTTTTCAATCAATCCCTGAATGAATCAGAGGCCCACCATGTCATTTTCAGTAAAACCACCTTCGACTAGCGCTTTCACCGCTCTACCAGATCAGCTGGATGCTGACAGTCGCTCAACCCAAGCTAACCATCGTCAGGCACGAAGCGCTCAAACCCAGGCCAGCGCCCCGGACCTGCGCCCGTACGCAAGCGTGAGTGACCGGCAACTAATAGGGGTGATCCGCGATCACTTCCGCGAATTCGCCGCAGGGGCGACAGACAGCTATGTGAACTTCAATGAGTTGAAAGAGGCCGCCGGCCTGATCGCCACCGACAGGACGTTCTCACCCGAGGCCCATCACGCGGCCAGGGAGCTACTCTCACGCCCCAAACTGCTGCGCAAGCTGGATATCGGCATCAGCTTCTTCGGTGGCCCCGGCAAGGAGGATGGCCGGTTCGATATGGATAACCTGAACTATCTGTACAAGTTCCCCCATCGGGAATGGAAGGTGCCGCGTCGTAATCACTAAGTGCAGGCAGGCGTCCGTGCAGCGGCCCGCCAAGCACGCAGCTAGAAGTAGCCGCCCGAAGCACTGTGCCGGACGTCGCAGGCCTATCAGACTTATACGACGAAATACCCGGAATCGTCCGACTTTACCCTAAGTAAATCCCTCTCCAAAGTTTGGCTTGCCGCTGACTCTCTCGTTCTCGTTTACCTCGATTGAATGCATCACGTATCAATTTTCTTATTCGAGACGAGAAGGAGAGTGCGGCCATAAACTCAAATGGATAAAGGGTAAAGCAATGAGCTTAGGTTATTTCATAGGTCTGGGTGACAAGACCACCTGCGGCGGGGAAGTGCTGGACGGAGATAAGAGAGTCAACATACACGGCCTTTTCCATACGTGCGAAGGTGACCGAGTCACCTGTGGCAAGGATGGGCAAACTTATAAGATCGTCGGTGGCATTTCCCACATAAACAGCCATGGCCGGCTTATGGCTGGCACTTTGGATAGTTACAGCGACTGTCCCTGTAAAGCCGAGCTGATTCCTTCGGTGTACTCAGCCACCTATGAAAACCAACATACAGAACCGCCCATTAACCTGCGAGTAGCTCAAACAAACCCATCATCTGTAAATCGAAACACTGTAGCGCCACGTCATTCTGGTTTCGTGCCGTCCGGTCATGTTGGATCAATGGCATTCAATGGTGTGCAGGGTCAGGAGCCAGGTTTTTATATCGTGCCCAAAAGTATCAGCCGCGAGGCGCTGGAAGCCACACTTTTTCCAACGTTCGACCCGGCTGTAATGCGCAAGTTTAAGGCACTGAACCCGAATACGAGCCACGTCAAAGCCGGCTCGATGATCGTACTCAGCGATCCGAACAACACCTCGTGCACCTATCAGGAAGCGCAACTGTTGCAGGCGGCTCAACACGTCAGCGCATCACTGGATGAGCTGACGCCGGACGAGGCTGACTTTCTGTATCGCCATGGTGCTGAAGTCGCCGGTTTCATCGGCCAAACCTCAACCTGGCTCGGCGTCAGCGCAGTGGTGATGGAAAAGCACCTGAGCAATCTGCGCGAAACACTGCAGGCCATGGAGCGCCTGCATCAGGACAGCTACCGGCAGCACGGGCACCTTAGGTCACCGCAGTTTTTTGCTGATCGCCAACGGTTGATGAACCAGTTGGATGCTCATCTGCTCAACTCCACCCGCCTGCGCGGGCAGACCACCTTGGGCGATCACCCCAAGTTGAAAACGGCCTTGGGGATATCCAGTCGCAGCTTGGTGCATCACTGGGACAAGGCGGGTGGGCCGGGGCAGATTCCGGGGTATGCCGCTCATGTGGAGGCGGTCAGTCGTGCCACGAAGTATATGAAGGCAGGGGGTTATATCGGTATAGGCCTTGGCGGTGTGTCCTCGTTGTTGGCTATACA
>NZ_WKFA01000118.1:0-2575 GCF_021605325.1 Pseudomonas sp. PA-7-1E | reverse complement strand
GTAACCGTCCGGCCATGTCATCTACCCAGCCCCGCAAAGCCAAGACATCGTGTGCACTCAAATTTAAGTGAGCACCAGATCTAGCCTTTTAAACGGGTATTTCATGCAGCCAACACTCGGTTCCTATTCCAAGGCCTTCAAAGCCCAGGTCATTCAATATGGGTGCCCAGCACGGCACTACAATTGCCAGCATCGCATTCAGCCGTAAGCGTGCCCGTGGAAGTCGCAAGGCTGGCATGACGCTTTTTTTTGTAAAATTTTTGACGATAGGATGAAGCGTACTCTTCAGAAACTGCTCGTGCCGCCGATGCCCAGAGGAGCCAAATTCAACCTTCGGGGTTTCAATGCTAGTAAGCAGCTATAACAGCGTGTATGTGCTGTTTTCCTTCGCCGTAGCGATCCTGGCGTCTTATACCGCGCTGGACATGACTGGTCGAGTCACCCGTACCGAAGGCAAAGCATCGGCACTTTGGCTTGCCGGTGGATCTTCCGCCATGGGCACGGGCCTCTGGTCGATGCATTTTATTGGCATGTTGGCCTTCCAACTGCCCATCGAGCTGGGTTACGACCTGACGCTGACTGGCTTATCGTTGTTGATCGCCATCGCCTCCTCCGCCTTTGCTTTGTGGCTAGCATGCCAGACGGAAATGCCACTGCCGCGTTTGCTGCTTGGTGCGGTGCTCATGGGTATCGGAATTGCATCCATGCACTACGTTGGAATGGCGGCGCTGCTGATGAATCCTGTAGTGGAATACGTTCCGTCGTTGTTCGCGCTATCGGTGCTGATTGCTATCCTTGCTTCGGGCGTGGCTTTGTGGATCGCTTTCCGCCTGCGTGGCGAAGGTCAGTACATCAATCGTACACGCATCGGCGCCTCGTTAATTATGGGGTGTGCCATTGTTGGAATGCACTATACCGGAATGGCGGCTGCCCAATTTCCTATCGGGAGCGTGTGCGGAGCGGTCAATGCAGGCATTGATAGCAACTGGCTAATGGTTTTGGTGATTCTGATCACGCTGGCTGTCTGCGCTATTGCCTTGATCGTATCAATGCTTGACATCCGCACCAGCATACTTGCCAGCTCCCTTGACCTCGCAAACAGTGAACTGGTGCAGCTAGCTCTTCACGACAATCTTACTCGCCTCCCTAACCGTATCCTCCTAAACGACCGTCTTCAGCAAGCGATTCATAAAGCCATCAGGCAGAAGAGCCACTTTGCCGTACTCTTCATGGATCTGGATGGTTTCAAAGCTGTTAACGATACTTACGGTCATCACACTGGCGACCAGTTGCTTCTGCAAGTAGCAAAGCGAATCAACGACGCCAAACGCGGCGAAGATACGGTGGCTCGCCTCGGAGGCGACGAGTTCGTTCTGCTTATCGATCCCGGCGAACCTGAAGACGCTGCGATGTTGGCGCAACGCTTGGTGGAAAATATTCGATTACCTTACGTACTTGGGCGGCAGACAGTGCATGTGTCCGCTAGCATCGGTATCGCTATATTCCCAGAAAATGGCCTAACCGAGCATGAGCTGATGGTCAATGCCGATGCGGCTATGTACCACGCCAAGGAGCAGGGCCGCGATGGCTACTGCTTCTTTGAAAAAGCTATGAACGTTAACGCTCACCTGCAGTTGGAAATGCAACAGGATCTGCGGTGCGCACTGGATCGGAATGAATTTATCCTGCACTTCCAGCCGAAGATGCTCGCCCCAAATGGCCCTATGATCGGCGTTGAAGCTTTACTGCGTTGGAACAAGCCAGGTTTGGGCTTGGTGCCGCCCGTCCGTTTCCTGCCCTTGGCAGAGCGTACTGGATTGATCGTGCCAATCGGTAGCTGGGTAATCCATGAGGCGTGCCGGCAGATGGCCGAATGGCAAGCGTTAGGCGAAGGTAAAGACGAATGGAGTATTGCGGTCAACATTTCGACGGTACAACTGGCCCATGCAAAGCTCGTTGATGTCGTGCGCAATGCCCTGCAAAGCAGTGGCCTGCCCCCCCGTTTCCTGACACTGGAAGTTACCGAATCTACGGCGATGCGGGACGCTGAAGCTGCTTTGATTGTTCTTGATCAATTGGCAGCATTGGGCGTGAATATCTCCATCGACGACTTTGGTACCGGTTATTCCAGCCTGCTTTATCTTAAGCGCCTACCAGCCAACGAACTGAAGATCGACCGAGGTTTTATCACCGAGCTGGCTAAGTGTAACGATGACGCGGCTATCGTTTCGGCCATAGTAGCGCTCGGTAAAACGCTGGGGCTGAGGATCGTTGCAGAGGGTGTGGAAACCGCTGAACAACAACAGATGCTTACCGAGTTGGGTTGCGACATTTTGCAAGGTTACCTGCTGGGCAAGCCGATGAGCGCAGAGAGGATGCTGGAAAGCTTAAGCGCGACCAAGACTCTAGCGTGATACTGCACAAGCCATAGATTCAAGTTGGTGCTTGCTGGTGCAATTTGCAGACCCGCTACATCACCTGATTTAAGCATCAGTTAAACATTCGAATTGGGATTTACGGCTTCTCCTCATTCGTCCGATAGTAAAATTCACTCTAAGGCTAATCAATGTTCAAC
>NZ_WKFA01000117.1:0-2596 GCF_021605325.1 Pseudomonas sp. PA-7-1E | reverse complement strand
TGCGGATTCCACGCCATTCGGACACTCAGCCCACGCTGATCCGGACACCTGTTCCACGATCATTCGGACAGGCAGTCGGAGCGCAGCGACGCAGGGGTGGCATTGTTAGTCTGAGGTGCCCGGCGTCGTCAATTTCTGCGTCCGTTTGCGCATTGATTCACCCTCCAGATTGATCCGATAAGCGTTGTGCACCAGGCGGTCGAGGATGGCATCGGCCAGGGTCGGATCGCCGATCAGTTCGTGCCAGTTGTCCACCGGCATCTGGCTGGTGACGATGGTCGAGCGCTGGCCGTAACGGTCGTCCAGTAGCTCCAGCATGTCGCGCCGTTGCTCGCCGGTGAACGGGGCCAGGCCCCAGTCGTCGAGGATCAGCAGGTCGGTCTTGGCGTAGCTGCTCATCAGCTTGGCGAAGCGGCCGTCGCCATGGGCCAGACCCAGTTCTTCCAGCAAACGTGGCAGGCGCAGGTAGCGCACGCTGTAGCCCTCCCGGCAGGCCTGGTGGGCCAGGGCGCAGGCCAGCCAGGTTTTACCCACGCCGGTGGGCCCGTTGATGATCAGGTTGAGTCCGTCGCGTAACCACTGACCGCTGCTCAGCTGGAGGATCAGCGCCTTGTCGAGTCCGCGCGGGCTGCGGTAGTCGATGTCTTCGAGGCAGGCGTTGTGCTTGAGCCGGGCCTGACGCAGGCGGCTGCTGAGGCGCTTGTCGTCGCGTTCGGTCAGTTCGCGGTCGACCAGCAGGCCGAGGCGTTCCACGAAGCTCAGGCTGTCGATGTCGGGGGTTTTCAGTTGCTCGGCGAGTGCCTTGAGCATGCCGGTCAGGCGCAGGGTCTGGAGCTTGTCCAGGGTCGGATGGGGCAGCATGGTGGGATTCCTTGTGTTCAGTGGTAGTAGCCGGGGCCGCGCAGATTGGCGTGGTCGTCCGGCAGCAGGGGCAGGTTGGCTTGAGCCAACGGCAGGCTTTCCAAACCCTGGCGCAGGATCGATTCGAGGCTCTTGTAGCTGCACGCACCGAGGCTGAGGGCGCGACGGCAGGCCAACTCCAAGCGCACTTCGCCATGGGTCTTGCCCAGGCGCAGGATGCCCAGGCAGGCCCGGTAGCCTTGGGTTGGGTGGATGCGCCGTTCGAGGATGTGGCTGATCACGCCGGCCGTGTTCGGCCCGGTCTGCTCAGCCCAGCGGATCAGCCGTTGTGGCGTCCACTCGGCGTGCTCGCGATGGCTCTTGGGCATGTGCTCGGCCTGTGTGCTGTGCCGGCCCTTGTGCGGTGAGCGAAGGTGGCTGGCCACCCGCTGATTGGCGTGGAAGCACTCCACCGTGCGCGCTGTCAGGCGTACTTCCAGTTGTTTCTTCACCAGTTGGTACGGCACCGAGTAGTAGTGCCCATCAACCTCGACGTGGTAGTCGATGTGCACACGCGCCTTCTTCCACTCGGCATACACGTAGGGTTGCTCCGGCAGCGGCCGCAGCACCGGACGATCCAGGGCTTCGAAGGCCGAGTGCCGGGAGCCCGGCAGCTTGCGAAACGGTCGTCGGTTGAGGCGCTCCAGCAATAAGGCGATGGCGCTGTTGAGTTCGTTCAAGGAGAAGAACTGGCGGTTCCTCAGCGCGGCGAGGATCCAGCGCTCGACCACCTGCACGCCGACCTCGGCCTTAGCCTTGTCGCGCGGCTTACGCGCCCGCGCCGGCACCACCGCCACGCCATAGTGCTCGGCCAGATCGCGGTAGCTCGGGTTGATGTCCGGCTCGTAGCGATGGCTCTTACTCACCGCGCTGCGCAGGTTGTCCGGCACCACGATCTCCGGCACGCCCCCGAGGAAGGCGAAGCAGCGGGTATGCGAGCCCAGCCAGTCCGGCAACTGCTGCGACCAGGTGGCTTCGGCGAAGGTGTAGCTGGAGGCGCCGAGCACCGCGACGAACACCTGCGCCTGGCGGATCTCGCCGCTGTGCCGGTCGATCACCGGCACCGTCTGCCCGGCGTAGTCGACGAACAACTTCTCGCCGACGCGATGTTCCTGGCGCATCACCACGTCCAGCTTGCCCTGCCAGGCCCGGTAGTGCTCGCAGAACCAGCTGTACTGAAAACCCTGCGGCTGGCTCAGGCGATACTCCTGCCAGAGCAGCGCCAGGGTCACGCCGGGGCGACGCAGCTCGGCGTGCACCCAAGACCAATCAGGCAGTGGCCGCTGCTCACTGGGCACCGCAGGGGCCAGTGGGAACAGTTGCTGTTCCAGTTCGGAATCGGACAACGAGCAGGGCCAGGCTAGACCGCTGGCGGCAAAGCGACAGAGGTAATCACCGGCACTGCTGTGGCCTATGCCCAGACTGCGGGAGATCTTACGGACAGACAGCCCGCAATCGAACTTGAGGCGCAACACCTCACGGATTTTACGCATGGACAAACGCTCCACGACGACCTCTCTGCTTCGAAAAAGAGGTCGATGGTAGTGAATAAATCCTGCGTAGCTGCCTGCCTGGAAAGTGTCCGGATGGCCGTGGAATCGGTGTCCGGATGCTCGTGGAATGAGTGTCCGGATCAGCGTGGAATCACTGTCCGGATGTGCGTGGAATGGGTGTCCGAGTCAGCGTGGAATCCGCA
>NZ_WKFA01000116.1:0-2621 GCF_021605325.1 Pseudomonas sp. PA-7-1E | reverse complement strand
TGCGGATTCCACGCCATCCGGCCACCCAGTCCGCTCTCATCTGGCCAGGCATTCCACGGCCATCTGGCCACCTGTTCCACGGCCATCCGGCCGGGCAGTCGGAGCGCAGCGACGCAGGGGTTGCATTGTTAGTCTGAGGTGCCCGGTGTCGTCAATTTCTTCACCCGCTTTCTCATCGATTCGCCCTTGAGGTTGATCCGGTAGGCGTTGTGCACCAGGCGGTCGAGGATGGCATCGGCCAGGGTCGGATCGCCGATCAGTTCGTGCCAGTTGTCCACCGGCATCTGGCTGGTGACCAGGGTCGAGCGCTGGCCGTAGCGATCATCCAGTAGCTCCAGCATGTCGCGACGCTGTTCGGCGGTGAACGGGGCCAGACCCCAGTCATCGAGGATCAGCAGGTCGGTCTTGGCGTAGCTGCTCATCAGCTTGGCGAAGCGCCCGTCGCCGTGAGCCAGGCCCAACTCCTCCAGTAGGCGCGGCAAGCGCAGGTAACGCACGCTGTAGCCCTCTCGGCAGGCCTGGTGGGCCAGGGCGCAGGCCAGCCAGGTTTTGCCCACGCCGGTGGGGCCGCTGATGATCAGGTTGAGGCCGTCGCGTAGCCACTGGCCGCTACCCAGTTGCAGGATCAAGCCCTTGTCCAGCCCGCGCGGGCTGCGGTAGTCGATGTCTTCGAGGCAGGCGTTGTGCTTGAGCCGGGCCTGGCGCAGGCGGCTGCTCAGGCGCTTGTCGTCGCGTTCAGTCAGCTCGCGGTCGACCAGCAGGCCGAGGCGTTCCTCGAAGCTCAGGCTGTCGATGTCCGGGGTTTTTAGTTGTTCGTTCAGCGCCTTGAGCATGCCGTGCAGGCGCAGGGTTTGCAGCTTGTCCAGGGTCGGATGGGGCAGCATGGTGGGATTCCTTGTGTTTAGTGGTAGTAGCCGGGGCCGCGCAGGTTGGCGTGGTCGTCCGGCAGCAGGGGCAGGTTGGCTTGAGCCAACGGCAGGCTTTCCAAACCCTGGCGCAGGATCGATTCGAGGCTCTTGTAGCTGCACGCACCGAGGCTGAGGGCGCGACGGCAGGCCAACTCCAAGCGCACTTCGCCATGGGTCTTGCCCAGGCGCAGGATGCCCAGGCAGGCCCGGTAGCCGTGAGTTGGGTGGATGCGCCGTTCGAGGATGTGGCTGATCACGCCGGCGGTGTTCGGTCCGGTCTGCTCGGCCCAGCGGATCAGCCGTTGCGGCGTCCACTCGGCATGCTCGCGATGGCTCTTGGGCATGTGCTCGGTCTGTGTGCTATGCCGGCCCTTGTGTGGCGAGCGCAGGTGGCTGGCCACCCGCTGGTTGGCGTGGAAGCACTCGACGGTGCGCGCCGTCAGCCGTACTTCCAGCTGTTTCTTCACCAACTGGTAGGGCACCGAGTAGTAATGTCCATCGACCTCGACGTGGTAGTCGATGTGCACCCGCGCCTTCTTCCACTCGGCGTAGACGTAGGGTTGCTCCGGCAGGGGGAGCAGCGCCGGACGATCCAGAGCTTCGAAGGCCGACTGCCGGGAGCCCGGCAGCTTGCGAAACGGTCGTCGGTTGAGCCGCTCCAGCAACCCGGCGATAGCGCTGTTGAGTTCATCCAGGGAGAAGAACTGGCGGTTGCGCAGGGCGGCGAGGATCCAGCGTTCAACCACCTGCACGCCGACTTCGGCCTTGGCCTTGTCGCGCGGTTTGCGTGCCCGCGCCGGCACCACCGCCACGCCATAGTGCTCGGCCAGATCGCGGTAGCTCGGGTTGATGTCCGGCTCGTAGCGATGGCTCTTACTCACCGCGCTTCGCAGGTTGTCCGGCACCACGATCTCCGGCACGCCGCCGAGGAAGGCGAAGCAGCGGGCATGGGAGCCTAGCCAGTCCGGCAGCTGCTGCGACCAGGTGGCTTCGGCGAAGGTGTAGCTGGATGCGCCGAGCACCGCGACGAACACCTGCGCCTGGCGGATCTCGCCGCTGTGGCGGTCGATCACCGGCACCGTCTGCCCGGCGTAGTCGACGAACAGCTTCTCGCCGACGCGATGTTCCTGGCGCATCACCACGTCCAGCTTGCCCTGCCAGGCCCGGTAGTGCTCGCAGAACCAGCTGTACTGAAAGCCCTGCGGCTGGCTCAGGCGGTACTCCTGCCAGAGCAGCGCCAGGGTTACGCCGGGGCGGCGCAGTTCGGCATGCACCCATGCCCAATCGGGTAAAGGCCGCTTCCCACTGGCAACCGTCGGGGCCGGCGGGAACAGTTGCTGCTCCAACTCGGCATCGGACAACGAACAGGGCCAGGTGAGGCCGCTGGCGGCAAAACGATTGAGGTAGTCGCCGACGGTGACACGACCGACCTGCACGCTGACCGCAATCTGGCGAGCCGATAGTCCGACCTCGAACTTGAGACGTAGTACTTCGCGAATCTTACGCATGGATAAACGCTCCACGACAACCTCTCTGCTTCGAAAAAGAGGTCGATGGTAGTGAAGAAATCCTGCGTAGCTGCCTACCCGGTTGGGTGGCCGGATGGCCGTGGAATCAGTGGCCGGATGCGCGTGGAATGGGTGGCCGGATCACCGTGGAATCGGTGGTCAGATGCTCATGGAATGGGTGGCCAGATGACCGTGGAATCCGCAG
>NZ_WKFA01000115.1:0-2639 GCF_021605325.1 Pseudomonas sp. PA-7-1E | reverse complement strand
TGCGTATTTCGCTCATCGTGACCGGTCATTTCGCTAACAACGTGACCGGTTTCTCCACCCGATTGCGCGGGGTCTAAATTCTAACCGCATCGGTCACGATGCCGCTTCTTCTTCCGTCTTTTTACGTCGCAGCGACTCACCCTTCATCACGATTCGATACGCGCTGTGCACCAGCCGATCCAGCAAGGCGTCGGCCACTGTCGGGTCGTTGATCCAGCCGTGCCAGTGATCAACCGGCAGTTGGCTGGTCAGTACCGTCGACCGCAAGCCGGCGCGGTCGTCGATTACTTCCAGCAGGTCGTGCCGGGCGTTTTCTTCCAGCGGTGCCAGCGCCCAGTCGTCCAGGATCAGCACGTCGACCTTCGCCAGTTGCTGCAACGTGCGGCCGAAGCTGCCGTCGCCATGAGCGATCCGCAGTTGTTCCAGCAGGCGTGGCGTGCGCAGGTATAGCGTGCTGTAGCCTTGGCGGCAGGCCTGGTTGCCCAGAGCGCAGGCGAGCCAGGTTTTGCCGACGCCGGTTGGGCCGGTCAGCAACAGGTTGTGCTGTTGGCGGATCCAGTCACCGCTGGCCAGGGTTGCGAGCTGGCGTTCGTCCAGGCCTCTGCCCGGACGGCGGTCGAGGTCTTCCAGGCAGGCACCGGCGTATTTGAGCTTGGCTTGTTTGCGCAGCCGTTCCAGGCGTTTGTTGTCGCGCCAGGCCAGTTCGCGGTCAAGCAGCAGACCGAGCCGATCATCGAAGCTCAAGCTGTGGCAGGCCGGCAGTGTCCATTGCTCTTCCAGCGCAGTGGCCATGCCGCTGAGGCGCAGGTGGTGCAACTGGTTAAGCGTGTGTTGCGTCATCATTGAACAGCTCCTTTTGGGTGTAATAGTCAGCACCGCGCACGTTCTCGTGACGGGCGGGTTGAGCGGCGGCGGTGGTCTTGGGCAGCGGTTGCTGGTCGAGCCCTTGCTTGAGCAGGTTGCGCACGGTGCGGCTGTTGAGTGCACGCAGTTGCACCGCGCGGCTGGCTGCCGCCTCCAGGCGCTCGTTGCCATAGTGGCGAGCCAGCGAGAGCAGACCCAAGCAGGAGCGGTAGCCCATCTCCGGATGGGGTTTGTGGGTCAGTTGATGTTCGACGATCTGCCGGACGTGCGGGCCGATCCGCTCGCCCCAGTCGAGCAGGCGCTGGGGTGTCCAGTCACGATGGGCCTTGTGCGAGGCCGGCATGTGTTCGCTCTGGGTGCTGTAGGCGCCGCGCCGTTGCAGCAGCAGGTGGCTGGCGACTCGCCGGTGTCCATGCAGGATTTCGACGGTATGGGCGCTCACTCGGGCGTCGACGCTTTGCCGGGCCAAGGCCGAGGGCACGCTGTAAAAGCCGCCATTCACCTCGATGTGGTAGTCGATGTTGACCTTGCAGCGTTTGAAGGTCACCACCTCATAAGGATGCGCCGGCAGCGGTTTCAGCGCCGGCTGGTCGAGCTGCTCGAACCAGTCCCGCCGGCATCCGTCGAGCTTTTTGAACGGGCGTCGGTTCAAGTCCTCCAGCAAGACGGCAATGGCCTGATTGAGGGCATGCAGGCTGAAGAACTGCTGATGCCGTAACCGCGCCATGATCCAGCGCTCGACCACCTGCACCGCCACCTCTGCCTTGGCTTTGTCCTGCGGCTTGCGCGGGCGCGCCGGGAGCATGATGGCGCCGTAGTGCTGGGCGCACTCCAGTGCCGCACGGTTCAGACCCGGCTCGTAACGGTCAGGACGGGCCACCAGGGCACGCGGGTTGTCCGGGACGATCATTTCGGGGACGCCACCGAAGTAGCCGAGGGCCTGGCTCAACGCCGTCAGCCAGTCCACTTGCGTTTCGCCCGGCGTGGCGCACGCGTAGGTGTAGTTCGAGGCACCGAGGGCCGCGACGAAAATGTGCGCCTGGCGGATCTCGCCGGTGGCGGCGTCGATCACCGGCAACGTTGGCCCGGCATAGTCGATGAACAGCTTTTCACCCGCGCGGTGCTGCTGACGCATCGAACGTTTGAGGGTACGGGCGTAGCAGCGGTAATGCTCGACAAACTGGGTGTAGCGGTAGGTCGGCTGGTCGGGATGAGCGGCGGTGTATTCCTCCCACAGCAGTTGTAGCGTCACGCCTTTGCGACGCAGTTCGCGGTGCAGGGTGATCACGTCGGGCAACACGCGGCCGCCGCGTGAGTGCACGACATTGGCGGCCGGCATCAGGGCGGCGCCAAGCGCCGCTTCATCCAGTAGAGCCAGCGCGGGCCACTCGATGCCGGTGTCGCGCGCCGCCTTGATGTACTTGCTGACCACGCCCTTGGACAGTTGCAAGGCGCGGGCGATCTTCTCGTGGGACAGGTCGGCCTCGAACTTGAGGCGCAGGCATTCTTTGATATTACGCATGGCTACTCGCTGCGCCGCCATCCTTCGATTCCCCGAAATGGGACTGAGGGTGGCGGTGCGTCAGGTCATGCGCAACGCAGTGGAGGATATTTCGCTAACAACGTGACCGGTCATTTCGGTAAGAGCGTGACCGGCTGTTTCGGAACAGGCGGAAAATCGGTCACGTTGTTAGCGAAATGAGCGGTCACGCGTTAGCGAAATGGGCGGTCACGATGTACCGAAACGGGCGGTCACGATGGGCCGAAATACGCAC
>NZ_WKFA01000114.1:0-2877 GCF_021605325.1 Pseudomonas sp. PA-7-1E | reverse complement strand
TAAAAAGAGTGGTCGTGGCTGAAATCGCCATCGCAGGCAAGCCAGCTCCCACAATTGATGTGGGGTGTATTCAAGGGCGGGTTCTTGGCCGCAAGAACGATTTCTTGCGGCAATTAAGAATCCAACTTCAGAAGTTGTTAGCCGTTAGAGCAACCATTGCCCATTACTTGATAGTTAAGAATATGACGCTGGCCTTGAGAATCTTCATATTCCATCTTCACCGGTACAACTTCGCAGACTTCTGGAATGCTGCTCATGGACAAGACTTTGGCCACATCCAAGTGCGTGCTATAGGTGTAGTTCTCGACAATCGGGGCGTTCTGGCCGGCCAGTTCAGTCGGGGCTTCGTCCGCCAGGGCGGCGGTGGCGCACAAGCTGCTCAGGGCGATCACTAATAACGCTTTCATTTCTTCATTACCTTCTTCAGGGCGAAAGGGGGCACGGGGCCCTTGTGAGGCCGCGTGTGTCACTTAAAAGTTGGGAAGTTCGGATTAACGTTGCCTTCGTGGGGGCTGTTGCGTTGTTAATCAGAGTGCCTTGTTGGCGGAGTTGATTTTAGGCGCCTCGGTTATATTCATATACCCGTAGTTTTGATAAACACTTTTGGCGGTTTTTGTAACAATCCCTCAATCAAGATTTTTTCAGAAACCTGCCAGCCGCCGCAGCACGCGGGCCAGAGCGGTGAAAAGGCATAGCAGGGCAATTTGTAGGGTCTTGTTACTACCATCGTCGAATGGTTCTATAGGCCCACCCCGGCTACAACAGGGGCCATACAACAACAACTATGTCACCGAGGTAAGAAAGATGAGTGCGGCTTCCCTGTACCCCGTTCGCCCCGAAGTAGCAGCCAACACGCTGACCGACGAGGCGACCTACAAGGCCATGTACCAGCAGTCGGTGGTCAACCCCGATGGCTTCTGGCGCGAGCAAGCCAAGCGCCTTGACTGGGTCAAGCCTTTCACCGCGGTGAAGCAGACCTCTTTCGACGACCACCATGTCGACATCAAATGGTTCGCCGATGGCACCCTGAACGTTTCCTACAATTGCCTGGACCGTCACCTCGCCGAGCGTGGCGACCAGATCGCAATCATCTGGGAGGGCGACGACCCTGCCGAGAGCCGCAACATCACCTACCGCGAGTTGCATGAAGAAGTCTGCAAGTTCGCCAACGCCTTGCGCGGCCAGGACGTGCACCGCGGCGATGTGGTGACTATCTATATGCCGATGATTCCCGAAGCCGTGGTCGCCATGCTGGCCTGTACCCGCATCGGCGCGATCCATTCGGTGGTGTTTGGCGGTTTTTCCCCAGAAGCCCTGGCCGGTCGCATCATCGACTGTAAGTCGAAAGTGGTGATTACCGCTGACGAAGGCATTCGCGCCGGTAAGAAAATTCCGCTTAAGGCTAACGTTGACGACGCACTGACCAACCCGGAAACCAGCAGCATCCAGAAGGTGATCGTGTGCAAGCGCACCAATGGCGCGATCAAGTGGAACCAGCATCGCGACATCTGGTACGAAGACCTGATGAAAGTGGCGGGCACCGTCTGCGCGCCAAAAGAGATGGGCGCCGAAGAAGCGCTGTTCATCCTCTATACCTCCGGCTCTACCGGCAAGCCCAAGGGTGTGCAGCACACCACCGGTGGCTACTTGCTCTATGCGGCCCTGACCCACGAGCGCGTATTCGACTATCGCCCAGGCGAAATCTACTGGTGCACCGCCGACGTCGGCTGGGTCACTGGCCACACCTACATCGTCTACGGCCCGCTGGCCAATGGCGCGACCACGCTGCTGTTCGAAGGCGTGCCGAACTACCCGGACATCACCCGCGTGGCGAAGATCGTCGACAAGCACAAGGTCAATATCCTCTACACCGCACCGACCGCGATCCGCGCGATGATGGCTTCCGGCACCGCAGCCTGCGAAGGCGCCGACGGCAGCAGCCTGCGCCTGTTGGGCTCGGTGGGTGAGCCGATCAACCCGGAAGCCTGGGACTGGTACTACAAGAACGTCGGCCAATCCCGTTGCCCGATCGTCGATACCTGGTGGCAGACCGAAACCGGTGCCACGCTGATGAGCCCACTGCCAGGCGCCCATGCGTTGAAGCCGGGTTCGGCGGCACGGCCGTTCTTCGGTGTGGTGCCGGCGCTAGTGGACAACCTGGGCAACATCATCGAAGGCGCCGCCGAAGGCAACCTGGTGATTCTGGATTCCTGGCCAGGCCAGGCGCGCACCCTGTACGGCGACCATGACCGTTTTGTCGACACCTACTTCAAGACCTTCCGCGGCATGTACTTCACCGGTGACGGCGCACGTCGCGATGAGGATGGTTACTGGTGGATCACTGGCCGTGTGGATGACGTGTTGAACGTGTCCGGCCACCGCATGGGTACTGCCGAGATCGAGAGCGCCATGGTTGCGCACCCCAAAGTCGCCGAGGCGGCGGTGGTGGGCGTGCCGCATGACATCAAGGGGCAGGGCATTTATGTGTATGTCACGTTGAAGAATGGTGAAGAGCCCAACGAAGCACTGCGCCTGGAGCTGAAGAACTGGGTGCGCAAGGAAATTGGCCCGATTGCCTCGCCGGATGTGATCCAGTGGGCGCCGGGGCTGCCGAAGACACGGTCGGGGAAAATCATGCGGCGCATTTTGCGCAAGATCGCCACGGCTGAATACGATGGGTTGGGGGATATCTCTACCTTGGCAGATCCAAGCGTGGTGGCGCATTTGATTGAAACGCACAAGACCATGAACGTCGCGTAAGCGGGGTAGGTGGGACAGAGCCCCATTCGGTGCAAGCCGGGTGGGGCTTTTTTGTGGGGGGGCCATGTAACACCGAGATGCAGTGTGGGAGCTGGCTTGCCTGCGATAGCTATTTCA
>NZ_WKFA01000113.1:0-2934 GCF_021605325.1 Pseudomonas sp. PA-7-1E | reverse complement strand
GGGACTGGGCCAGGCGCTGATTTTTGTGGGCCATACATGGCCAATGTGGGAGCTGGCTTGCCTGCGATAGCGGTGGTTCTGTTACGGACTCAGTGACTGACACTCCGCTATCGCGGGCAAGCCCGCTCCCACATTTGCATCGCATAGACCCGCCACATCGCAGTAAGATGCAGCCTTTCTGCGGCCCTCCAACAATAAGCCCTGCCCATGCCCTTCGAACTCAGCGTTGACCTCACCACCCTGGCCATCCTGGCCGTTGTCGCTTTTATCGCCGGTTTTATCGACGCCATCGCCGGCGGTGGCGGTTTGTTGACCACGCCCGCCCTGCTCACCGCTGGTATGCCGCCGCACCTGGTGCTGGGCACCAACAAGCTCAGCTCCACCTTCGGCTCGGCCACCGCCAGTTTTACCTTCTACCGGCGCAAGCTGTTCCACCCACGCCAATGGGGGCACGCCATCGTCGGTACCTTGATCGGTGCGCTGACCGGCGCAGTCGTCGCCCATTACTTGCCCGCCGAAACCTTGAACAAGATGCTCCCGGTGATCGTCTTCGCCTGCGGTGTGTACCTGCTGTTCGGTGGCACGCCCAAGGCGCCACTGGACGCCGAGGCACCGATCAAAAAGAAATGGCAAGCCACCCAGGGCTTTGGCCTGGGTTTCTACGACGGCGTGGCCGGGCCCGGCACGGGGGCGTTCTGGACGGTCAGCACGATGCTGCTGCACCCCATCGACCTGGTGAAGGCCAGCGGCGTAGCGCGCAGCATGAACTTCGTCAGCAACGCGGCGGCGCTGACGGTGTTTATCATCAATGGTTCGGTGGACTGGATTGTCGGCCTGGCGATGGGGGTATCGGTGATGTGTGGCGCGTTCTTTGGCGCACGCAGCGCGATCAGCGGCGGCGCCAAATTCATTCGCCCGGTGTTTATCACCGTGGTCCTGGGCCTGACCGTGCGCCTAGCCTGGCAGCACTGGTTCAGCGTGGCCTAAACGGCGGGCCACGTAGAGGTCGATGAGGTAACGCGCAATCGAGCGTGACGCCGGCAACGGCGGCAGCTCGTGGATATTGAACCACTGCGCGTCCTCGATCTCGTCGGCCTGGGGCACGATATCGCCACCGGCGTATTCGGCGTGAAAGCCCAGCATCATCGAGTGAGGGAACGGCCAGCATTGGCTGCCCATGTACTGGATGTTCTTGACCTCCAGCTGCACCTCTTCACGCACTTCACGGATCAGGCAGTCTTCGGCGGACTCCCCCGGCTCGGCAAAACCGGCCAGGGTGCTGTAGACCCCGGTGACGAAACGCGGCGAACGCGCCAGCAGGATGTCATCGCCACGGGTCACCAGCACGATCATGCTCGGTGAGATCCGTGGGTAGCTGCGCAGGTCGCAGGCCTGGCAATACATCGCCCGCTCCCTCGGCACCTGTACCATCGCCTGGCCACAACTGCCACAAAAACGGTGTTCCCGCGCCCAGGTACCGATCTGCGCGGCGTAGCCCAGCACCTTGTACAGGGTGTGATCACCTTGCAGCATAAAGCCACGCAAGCCCTGCCAACTGCACCCTGGCACATCAGCCGGCGAGTCGAGTTCCAACAGGTACACCGGCTCGCCGTCGAGGTGGCCGATGCCGTGTTCGGCAAACACCGACAGGTCCTGGCGCTTGAGCCATTCGCGCGGGAACAGCGGGCCGTTGGTGTCGTGTAAGAAGCCTTCGCGGCTGCGGGCGACGGCCCAGCCGCCGGGGGCGTCGTTGTCCAGCAGCGTTGTGGTAATCCAGCCTGGGGTCATGTCAGTCAATCCACGAATTCGGGTTTCTGCTTACTCATATGGGCCGCAATGGCCACGCGCAGGTCGTTGGATTGCAACATAGCCGAGTTCCAGGTGGCAACGTATTCCAGGCCGTCATTGACTGTGTGGTCACGCATGTAGCTGATCATGGCCTTGGTGCCGGTCACGGCAATCGGCGACTTGGCGGCGATTTGATGGGCCAGGTCCATGACACCCGCCAGCAGGCTTTCATGATCGCCAAACACGCGATTGACCAGGCCGATGCTGCGCGCTTCTTCGGCGCCGAATTGACGACCGGTATAGGCCAGTTCACGCAGCATCCCGTCGCCGATGATGCGCGGCAGGCGTTGCAAGGTGCCGACGTCGGCGGCCATGCCGATGTCGATTTCCTTGATCGAGAATTGCGCGTCTTCGGTTGCGTAGCGCATGTCGCACGCGCTGATCAGGTCGATGGCGCCGCCAATGCAGTAGCCCTGGATCGCCGCCAGCACGGGCTTGCGGCAAGTGTCCACGGCGTTGAACGAGGCTTGCAGCTCGAGAATCTTGCGGCGCAGCAGGCGCGCATTGCGACCCACGTCCTTGCCAAAATCATTGGCGATCGAGGCCAGCATCATCAGGTCGATGCCCGAGGAAAAATGCTTGCCCGCGCCGCTGAGCACCACGGCACGCACGGCGTCGGTCTCGTCGACCCATTGGAAGATGTCGATGATTTCGGTCCAGAACGCCGCGTTCATGGCGTTGATCTTTTCCGGGCGATTGATCTGCACATGGGCAACGTTGCCGCTGAGTTCGACAACGAAGGCTTGGTATTCGGACATGGCAGTGATCCCTGACTGGCGATTGAGAAAGGCCAGACTATATCAAGGGTGCGCCACGGCGCATCGGCCAAAAACGGGACTGACCACGGTGAGGGAAAAGACGCTGGATAAAACCCGATGCACAGGCCATCCTTTGCGCTTTAAGCCGCGTTGTGCGCGGCGCTCGACGTTTTAAGGAAATGCCATGCACGCCCAACCCCTCGCTCCCGCCGATTTCGAATTCATTGACGCCACCTTGCTCAAATACGGCGAAGACCACTCGGTGCTGAACATGGCCGAACTCGACGGTTATTTCACCGCCCTGGTTTCCAGCCCGGCCAAGGTGGAT
>NZ_WKFA01000112.1:0-3157 GCF_021605325.1 Pseudomonas sp. PA-7-1E | reverse complement strand
GTTTCTAGGGGCATGGGGGATCTGAGTTGGCGAGACGAATGGGGTGCAGTTTATCAGGAACGGATCTTGGGTGCCGGTGAGGCAAGTCTTGCGCGCATTACCACTTCGAACGAGGGCGTTGCCGTGTGTGGAATACGCCAAGGATCTGCAGTCGATCACCCCGCACTCTATACGGGATCAGATAGGACCAGTTGGGAACTGCCCATTCGCGAGTATGTTTCACCCGACCTTCGCGTCCCATGGAAGGAAACTGAGCCAGCCTGTCGACACTGGTGAAAATGGCATCCGAGAAGTCGTCAGCGGCTTTTGGATTTTCGAGAGCGATATAGTTCGCTTCGTCTTCCAGATTTTTAAGTGCTTTTTCAAGCCACTCAACCCGCATTCCTGCTCCAGCGCCTAGCGCGCATGGCTGCCACTTGGTCATCAGTGGCGAATTTGCCTTCGTCGGCTTCCTTTACTGCCAGCTCGATTTGGGCGGTCAGCGTTTTTTCGTGCTCGATGTAGTCGCGAAGAACGTCCATCGCCAGGTAGCTCGCTGTCTGCCCGTTGGTTTTGGCCAGGGCGGCGAGAGAGTTGGACAGATCTTCCGGCAGGTTTAGGGATATCCCAGTCATGGCGGCCTCGATGGTGGACGGTTGTGGGGCATCTTACACCTTGATGTGCTTGGTTGACTCAGCAGTCCGTCGTGAGGTGTATCTGGAAGTGAATTGCTTTTCGCTGCCTACTCAAAATTAGGTACCGTAGTCTGGCTTCGATATCTGCCCATGAGTGACGCGGTTCACGTCATCGGCTTTCGTGAAGCCAACAAACTGGGGGGGGCAAAAATAATGACCAGAAACTCCCGTTCTGAAAGGGTTGATGCAGTGAACCCGGAATGGCCGGCTGAGGACTTTTCTAAGGCCAAACCAGCGAGCGAGGTGCTTGTGGGATTGTTTGGTAAAGCTCAGGCGAAGGAAATGCTCAAGCCCAAGCGGGGCAATCGGCAGTAACCAAAGAGCACTTCAAAGTTCGTTTTGATGCTGACGTGCTGGAGCGATTCTGGGCTTTCGGGCTAGGCTGGCAAAACGCGAATGAATGCCGCTTGGCCGATTGGCTCAAGACGCACACGCCAGATGAACTGAAGGCCTAAGGCAATAAGCCACGGATTTGGCTTATTGCTGTCTCGTGATTAGCTTTTTTCAGCGATAGCATCAATAAATCTGTCCCTTTTTTGTTTAGGTGCCTGATCAAGTTTGAGACCGTTTTATTGCTTTGGCGAGCTGTTCGGCGTTGTTGCGCAATTCAATGAATTTTTCGTTTAGCTCGACATGACCTGGATTCCAAGAAAGGACGCCATCGACATAGCTTTGACCAAGAATGAGATCATTTAATGAGCCCATTCCGCCATAGGCTGATAGTAGATACTCAATCCCAGAGTAATCAGAATCCAGCAATAGTGCCCTTGCCTTACGCATCCAAAAGCTCCAGTGGGTGTCTCCATCGCTTTCGAGCACGATTGCAAGCTGATCAAGAATGCAGATCAACTCTTCAGTTTTCGGTCCCATTTCTCGACATCGTCCAAAGTGAAACGCGGCATGGGCGGGATGATCCGCTGTTGAGTGTTTCTCGCCCGCTAGCAACATAAGCTACTGTTTCGCCATTAGAGTGTCCACGAGCTGTTTTCGGCCGTTATCTGCCTGATGCCGAAGGCGGATAGTCAGGGCGGAGGTATGGATCGAAAGGAGTCCAGTGGTACATAAGTGGTACGAGCTAAAGCTGGGTTAGCTGTAGGCCTTTGTTTTAAAGGCTCTTTGGTTTAGTAGTTCCAATCCATCATCGGTGTAACGGATAAAGCAATCTCCTGGAACAGGTCCAAACTTCTAGGAAATATCCCACGCTTTTCTCAGCTTGCCCCTCGGACCTCCCCTAGCTAACCTCCTCAAGCCGCTGGCAATCCAGCGGCCGGATGTGGAAGTCCGACCAAGCTGAAGGCGCTCAATCGCCCATAAACACCTACCGGCGTTTTTTTACGTCTGTATGATTGCTTATGGCGGCTGTGCGTGGGGCACTTCGGTGCGCCGGGTCCTTTAGCCCTGGTCTTCCACACCTGCGTACAGCTGCCACCCCTCATGTGGAAGTGAGATAGGCAGTTCCTTAAACGCTAAAGGAGCTTCGCCATGTACAAGGTCACACCTAATCTGCCTTATGCTTCAAACGCTGCATCCTCTGATCCCAAGCTTCAAGCCGCAGCCCAGCGAGCAATCCATCATCACTTGCCCCCATCCGACGACGCTGCGCCCACCGAACGCCCAAGCGACAACCTATTCCTAGTAAACCCAACCATCGACCCCGAAACCCTCCTGGCCAACGCCGCCGAAAACCTCGCATCCGCCAACGAAATGGCCGCCACCTTGGCGTTCGACCTCGACGACTCTCAGCGCGCCATCGCCTTGGGCATTCAGCAGTTAATCGAGTTGAGCTCGCTGCTCGTTGGCCGAGCCCAGGAGCAAGTTGCGCCTGTGACCGCCTCAGTCAAAGCCTGACAACCAACCCTGCCGCCTTACCCAAGGCGGCAACCTGAACTCATGCTGTCCCACAGCAAAGTTTCATAATTCCCTGCACCGTTGAGGTCTACGATCCCCTACTGAGAGAGGACCCCAGCGCCTCCAGCCCATAGGGAGCTGAAACCATGATCTCGAACCTCGTCAAAGTTGTGATGATCACCGGCACGTTGCTGGTGAGTGCTTGTTCATCTTCATCAGTCGTGAGCAGTGACCCGTGCTTTTCAGGCGGTTGCCAGGCATTTGGCGACCATAGCCCCAGCAAAGCCGCGAAGATGAATTTCGGTGGCAGTGGGCTGAGGAGTAGTTATGGGGAGTATGGTTCGGGGTTGTTGCATGATGATTGATGGGGTGGTGGGGCAAGAGCGTTTTGCTTGCTTTGTCGCTTTGCAAAGTGAGCAGCCGTTGGGGTGGAACGCTAAGTAGCCGTTGCCTGAGTACCGGATAGTACGCGGTCTGATCCAGCATTTTCGTCGGCTGTCGGGCTGCCTTCGCGAGCAAGCCCGCTTGTATGCTAGGACTTGAAGGGAGGAGAAGGGACAAAGCCCGATTCTGACTGTTGACGCAGTACAGACCGTGGGAGATTTCGCCCCTCCTCCTTTCACCCAAGCGCCGAT
>NZ_WKFA01000111.1:0-3828 GCF_021605325.1 Pseudomonas sp. PA-7-1E | reverse complement strand
GTATGCGTACGGCCAAGTCATCTACCCAGCCCTGCAAAGCCAAGACATGGTGTGCACTTACATTTAAGTGGGCACCAGTTCTAGCCTTTTAAGCGGGTATTTCATGCAGCCAACACGCCGTTCCTATTCCAAATCCTTCAAAGCTCAGGTCATTCAAGAGTGTGCCCAGCCCGGTGCTTCGATTGCCAGCATCGCACTCAGCCATAACCTCAACGCAAACCTCGTCCACAAATGGATTCGCCTGCAAGCGCAGAAAAGCACGGCGCTGCAACCTGCATTTATTCCGTTACCCGTGCCGCTGGCAGGGGCGAAATCCCACACATCATCATCGAATATTTGCGTTGAAATACAGCACCCGCGTGGCACCGTCACAGTGAACTGGCCCACTGAAAATGCTGCTGCCTGCGCGACCTTTCTTCGAGACCTTCTGCGATGATTCGCATCGACTCCATCTGGCTCGCCACCGAGCCGATGGACATGCGCGCTGGTACCGAAACGGCATTAGCCAAGGTGATTGCGGTGTTCGGTGCGGCGCAGCCGCACTGTGCTTATCTTTTCGCCAACCGCCGCGCCAATCGCATGAAAGTGCTGGTGCATGACGGCTTCGGCATATGGCTGGCGGCGCGCCGGTTGAGCCAGGGCAAGTTCCACTGGCCAAGCATTCGTCATGGCTCTGAAATGCAGTTGGACACCGAGCAACTCCAAGCCTTGGTATTGGGCCTGCCATGGCAACGAGCAGGTTCCGGCGGCTCGATCACACTGCTTTAACGGCTGCCATTAGCCTATCGGTCTATCGCCGCGAAGCGCCTGCTCTGGCAAAATTCGGCGCATGACTTCTTCTCCCAATCTCGACCAAATGACTCCCGACCAACTGCGTGCCTTAGCTGCGCAATTGCTCTCGCAAGTCGAAACAATGGGTAAGACGGTCGAAACCATGGGCAAGAAGATCAACCGCGATCAGACGGTGATCGAGAAGCTGACCTTCGAAATTGCGCAGCTCAAGCGCTTGAAATTTGCCAAGCGCAGCGAGCAGATGAATCCTGAGCAGGCCAGTTTGCTCGATGACCTGATCGATACAGATATCGCAGCGATTGAAGCAGAGCTTCAGGCCTTGCAAACAGTGCCAGCGGCGACCGAGAAAAAGCAGAAGCCCAAGCGCACTGCATTGCCGGCTGAGTTTCCACGCACACTGATCCATCACGAACCTGACAACACTCACTGCCCATGCGGCTGCGCGCTGAAACGCATCGGTGAAGATGTCAGTGAGAAGTTGGATTACACACCGGGCGTGTTCACCGTCGAGCGTCATGTACGTGGCAAATGGGTCTGCGATGACTGCGAAACGCTTATCCAGGCACCGGTTCCGGCTCAGATCATCGACAAGGGCATCCCAACCGCTGGGCTGCTGGCCCACGTCATGATTGCCAAGTTTGCTGACCATTTACCGCTTTACCGTCAGGAATCGATCTTCGGTCGAGCGGGCCTGGCGATTCCACGCTCAACCTTGGCCGAATGGGTTGGCGTGACTGGGGTTCAGTTGCAGCCGCTGGTCGATGCGCTGCGCGAAGTGGTACTCGGGCAGCAGATTATTCATGCCGATGAAACACCCGTGCAAATGCTCATGCCGGGAACAAAGAAAACCCACCGTTCCTATGTTTGGGCCTACGCCACCAGCCAGTTCTCGGATGTGGCAGCGGTGGTTTATGACTTCAGCCCCAGCCGTGCCGGAGAGCATGCTCGCAACTTCCTGCAAGGCTGGAGGGGCAAGCTGGTCTGTGACGATTTTGGCGGTTACAAAGCCAGCTTCGAACTCGGCGTGACCGAAATCGGCTGCATGGCCCATGCACGGCGCAAATTCTTCGAGCTGCACGCTACGAATAAAAGCACGCTTGCTGAGCAAGCCCTGCGCTATATCCAGTTGTTGTACGAAATCGAGAGCGAAGTCCGCGATCTGGAGCCGGATTTACGGCGGCGAATACGGAAAGAAAAAGCCGTCCCGGTAATGGACATGCTACATGTCTGGATGAGCGCCCAGCGCGACCTTGTGCCCGAAGGCTCAGCCATCAGCAAAGCACTCGATTACAGCCTGAAACGCTGGGCAGCGCTGTCGCGCTACCTCGATGACGGGGCTGTACCCATAGACAACAATTGGGCAGAGAACCAGATCCGACCATGGGCTCTTGGACGCAAGAACTGGCTCTTCGCAGGGTCGCTACGCAGCGGAAAACGGGCGGCGGCGATCATGAGTTTGATCCAGTCTGCGCGGCTCAACGGTCATGATCCGTATGCCTATTTGAAGGACGTGCTCACACGCCTGCCGACGCAGCGGGCGAGTGAAATCGATCATTTGCTGCCGCATATTTGGCAACCGGTCTAATTGCGTAAGACGTGATGCTCGGATGCAAACGTTCAGTTGCGCCCAGTAAGCAGCGATGATGTCATATTGGACAAGCACGCTTATCGTGAGAAATTGGAACAGCCTTACGAGGTTGTGCCCGATACAGTTACATCAGAGCTCTTCCTTTGCCTCGGCGAACTGGCGCACGGCGTCGACTACTTGCCGTGCTCCGCTCTGAATTTCCTCTATCACAAAGCCGGCTTGGCTGACCAAATCGACGCCTTGATCGACCTTTTGGCGACTAGCCTGCATGCTCTCCACAGCATCCTGCGCTAGTTCATGGTTGCGCTTCACAACATCGACGATTTCCACGGTGGCCTGCGCCGTGCGGGCTGCAAGGTTTCGTACTTCATCGGCGACCACCGCAAAACCTCGGCCTTGTTCACCCGCCCTTGCAGCTTCGATAGCAGCATTTAGAGCAAGTAGGTTGGTCTGCTCGGCGATACCTCGGATGGTCTGCACGATGCTGCGGATCATCTCTGACTGCTGATTGACTGCAGTGATGCCTTCAGCCGCTCGTGAGAGCTCGGCTGCTATGCCTTGTACCACCTCGACCGTTTCACTAATGACCTCGGCACCATGGCGAGCGCTTCTGTCCGTCTGCTGGGATATATTGTAGGCGAGCGTGGCTGCATCGGATTCTGCCTGCTGCTGGCGCACTTGGGACGTAATATCACGGGCAAACTTAACTACTTTGTAAAGCCGGCCACTGGCATCGAATACCGGGTTGTAGGTTGCGCTCAGCCAGACGGTATCGCCATGCCGGTTGAGTCGCTGGAAGCGTCCAGAGAAGAACTCACCACGGTTCAGTCGCTCCCAGAAATCGCGGTATTCAGGAGAGTCCGCTTCACCTCGTGTGCAGAACATGCGGTGGTGCTTTCCCCGAATCTCATCCAGGCGATAGCCCATGGCCTGCTCGAAGTTTTCGTTGGCGTCGAGAACCTCACCTTTCAAGTTAAAGGAAATCGCAGCCATCGAGCGACTGATGGCCTGAACCATGCTGCTCTGCTCCTGCTCACGGATCACCTGAGTAGTAATGTCGGTGGCCAGCTTCAGCACGCCTTCGACGCGACCATCGGCGCCTCGGATAGGGTTGTAGCTGGCTTCGAGCCAGACCTCCAGGCCTTGCTTATTACGCCTCAGGAAACGTTCACGTATGTACTCGCCACCAGCCAGGCGCTGCCAGAACTTACGATAGTCGGCACTCGCCTGGTAATCAGGAAAACAGAAAATACGATGGTGCTGTCCGACGATCTCCTCCAGTCGGTAGCCCATGGTGGTAAGAAGGTTCTCATTGGCACCTATGATGGTGCCATCGGGTTTAAATTCAATTGTTGCCGTCGAACGGTCAACGGCCACGGCCCTTGCTTCTGCGGCCTGAAGCTTTTGCAGAGCCTCAGCCAAGGTCTGCTTGATTGCCTTGTTGAACA
>NZ_WKFA01000110.1:0-4970 GCF_021605325.1 Pseudomonas sp. PA-7-1E | reverse complement strand
AGCTATTGGAGAAAAACTCTACCAAGTAAATCAACCATGAGCAGTATCGACACTTGGCCTCTTTGGGTTGCGATCTCTTTTCTAGGGGGGCCAATGTTACTTGCAACTTTGACCCTTACATACAGCCTGTACCTGACCCATCGTCACATGGACGCCATAAAGGAGGCCTTAAAGCACAGTCGTTATATCTATATCTGGGGGCCAAGCCTTGGAAAACGAGGCTTGATTTGGTCACTCTTAGAGATGGGTAAAATCTCGGGAATGCTACTGTGGCCAAAAGCTTCTCTCATTAATGGAGAGCTGGACCCAACCGATCTTGAAAATTTCCCACCTCACTTAAAGCTCCGAATTACCCTTAATCTGAAAACGATGATCATCGCCTTCATATGGATGTTGATCGGGGTTGCTCTGCTGAAGTTCAGGTAGTTCTGCGGTGAAATTTTTAACTTGAAGGCTCTCGGCACTTTCCACCCATGCCTCTGATCTATCATTGGGTTCCCGGTGGCTGTGCCGAGGCAAACCTCAAATTGAAGCCTGCCCGTTCACCGCATCGCCTTGCTGTTCAACAGCGGCATAATCTACGACCGCGGCATAATCGCTGGCATCGGCAACTACCTGAGCAGCACCCTTGCATCCTGGGACCTGTTCCTGGAAGAAGACTTCCTCTACCGCCTGCGCGGTATCGAGCGTTGGCAGGGCGATGGGATCATTGCTGACTTCGATGACCCGCTGATTGGCGGTGCGGCAGGTGGTGCGTTCGTCAGTTATATCAGTGGTTCGATCTGCTTGGCGCTTGGTGTGTCTACAGGTATAGGCGGGGTCGTTTGTGCTGCTGCTTTAGTAGGAGCTGGCGCCTGGGCGGGTACGACTATCAGTGGGAAGGCCGGGGAAGTCAGCGGAGAAATTTCGTACGAGAAAACACTGCCATGACATCGGGAGATTTTTGGACATCCTGGTTGGCTTTCTGGGTTGTTGGAGGTGTACCGGGCCTGCTCGGCATGGCTGGTGTCGCATACAGTCTGTACCTGAGTCGGTGCCACCTTGAAGCCATCAAGGAGGCTCTGAAAAATAGCCATTACATTTATCTCTGGGGGCCAAGCCTGGGAAAACGCGGGGTGATTTGGTCGCTCCTGGAGATATCTAAAATTGCTGGAATGGTGGTGTGGCCGAGGGCTTCGCTCATTATTGGGGAGATAGACCCCGTGGATCTTGCCAATTTTCCTCCGCGCCTGAGGAGGCATCTGATCATCAAGATGATGCTCATGTCGACTTGCTTCCTTTGGATGGCAGGTGTAGCGATTTTGTTGGCGTTCAGGTAGATCGAGCGGACGTGCCCCGGCTGCACTAAACGCAGCCAGCTACCACAGGGGTTTTGTGGTGTTGGTCGAGGCTGGGTTACTTGGGGTAGAGCGGCGGCAAGCTGGTGGTGTCGGTGGCCGGGTCTTGCTCGCGCTCGGCCACGGGGATCGCCTTGATGGCACGCCACAGGTCGTCACCCAGCCAGTACTGGCCGCTTTCGCTATACAACGCGCCATTCAACCCATCCAGGGCATCGGACAGCGGCACAAACCGCGCGGCCATGTCGGCCAGCGTTTCCGGCTGTTGCCTTGCCCAGGCGTCGAGGGCCTGGCGGGTAGCATGAGGGTCGTTGGCCTGGGTGGCGCGCTTGAGGTCGTCGAGCAGGGTGCGTGGGCTGGGGCCGGTTTGCGCGGCGCGTTGTACCGCCGGTTGCCGGCGTGCGCGCCACCACAGGCCAAAGCCCAGCAGGGTGGTGCAGGCCAGTATCAGTGTGCTCAGTTGCCACAGCCACAGGCGGTCATCGTCGGGGGCGGTGATGATGGTCGGTGTCGCCGGGGTGTCCACCACCAAGCTGGGGTTCACCGCCACTTGCACGGTGCGCGCCGGCAGGCTGGTGCGTTCCAGATGATCTTCGTGGGTGTTCCACCACACCACTTCCACGGCGGGCAGTTCCAGCTCGCCGGCGCGGGTCGGCACCAGGGCTTCGCGGTCTTCACGGCTGCCGGTCAGGCCGCGGTCGCTGGTACGGTTAGCCATCACTGGTTGGTCGGGGTAGCGGCGCAGGCCGTTGACCTCGGTGCCGGGCAGCGCCGGCAGCTGTGCGCTGGACAGGCCTTCGGCCTCCACGGTAAGGCTGCGGGTCAGGGAGTCGCCGACTTGCACGTGGTCCGGCGTGGGGTTCCAGCCTTCGCTCAAGGTCAGGCTGCGCGCGGGCAGCCAGGGGGCGTCGGCGGGGTAGGCGTCCGGTTTGGGTTTGACCGTCAAGGGCAGGGGCGCAGAGCTGACGTGAATCATCTTGCCCGGCTTGGTGCCCTGCAGGGTGTTTTCCTGGGGCGGTCGCGATTCCACCAGGGTAGCGCTGAAGGTCTGCGCCGGAATCACCACGGCGCCACTGTGTTGCGGGTAGAGGGCGTAGCGGGTTTCGATCACGCCATGGCGGATGCTGTTGATGACCTTTTCATAGGTGCGTGATTCGCCCAGTTGTTCGACACGTGCATCCGGTATCTGCAAGGGCGTGAGGCTGCTGTCGTCATACAGCGATACCGAGTGGTACACGCGCACGGTCAACAGGGCCTGGGCCTGCACGTACACGCTGGCCTGGTCGAGGCTGGCTTCGATGAACACCGGGGCCAGTTCGGCGCTGGTGTTCTGGCTGGCGCTTTCCACCACTTGCAGGGTGATCGGCTGGGTCTTGAGCGCGCCCACCTGCAGCGGCGGGATCACCACGTTGCCGTTCACCTTGGGCAGCAGGGTGATGATCCAACGGGTGGTGGCGTGGTTGTCGCCGTCCAGCGTGGTGAGTTGGTTGATCTGGCGGGTGCCGCTGACTTCGAACTGCGCGTCCAGGGGCGACAGGTCCGGTTTGCCAAACTGGGTCACATCACTGGATTGCACCGTCAGCTCCACCGTTTCCCCGGAGTTGAGGCGGCTGCGGTCTACGCTGGCGACCAGGTCCGCCGCCTGGGCGTGGCCTGCCGACAACGCGAGCAGGAGCAAAAGGGTGGTGCGGCGGCTCATCGAGTGGTGTCCTGATGTTGTTGCTGTTCGTACCAGAATTTGCGGCGCAACAGCTCGCCGGGGTTGTCCGGGATCTCCTGCAACCATTGCTCCAGTGCTTGGCGGCGCTCGCCTTCCAGGCGTGTGTCGGCGGGGCGCAGTGGCGGCGTGGTGGTCTGCTCGTCGCCCAGTTCGCTGCCAGGCACTTCATTACCGCCTGGCTGTGGCGCGGCGCCTGTCTGAGTCTCAGCGGTACCGGCTTCGCCCTGGCCGTGGGACGATTGCTCGCCGCCCTGGGCCGTTTGTGCGCTGGTGCCCGGTTGCGCAGTTTGGCCGGGTTGGGCGGTTTCGTCATCTGCGTTTTTTGCGGGCGGGTCCGGCTCGGGCTGCGCTTGCTCCTGCATCAGCGCTTCAACCAGGGCTTTGTTTTTCAGCGCGGGCTGCAAATCGGGCTGGGCTTCCAGGGCTTGTTCATACGCATCAAGGGCCGCTTCAAGTTCACCGGCCTTGGCCAGGGCATTGCCGCGGTTATAGTGGGAATAGGCGTCGCTGCCTTGGGCAAACCGCTTGATGGCCTCGGCGTAATTGCCGGCTTCATACAACGCAACGCCTTGCCATTGCGGGTCCTGGAAGTGTTCGGCGGCTTCGGCCGGGCGTTTGTGCTTGAGCAGGTACTGGCCTTGTTGGTCGGGGCGAAGCCACAGGTCCTGCAGCCCAAAGGCGTAGCTGGGTTGCGGCGCGCCCATCAGCAGCAAGGGCAGGCAGAACAGCCAGCCGCGACGCCCGGCGCACGCGGCCAGCAGCAACAACGGCAAAAGCAGCCAGTAACCCTGGTCGGCCCAGCTGTCCAGGCGCAGCCGTTGGCCGTCGTCGCGCAGGGCTTGGGCGCTGTCGAGCATGCCGAGTTGGCGCAGGTCCTTGTCATCCAGGCGCGCCGCACGGTAGCGGCCGCCCATTTCGCTGGCGAACGCCTTGAGGGTCGGGCTGTCGAGGCGCGGCACCAGGATCGCGCCCTGGTCGTCCTTGAGGAATTCGCCGCTCTCCTGAGTCACCGGCGTACCTTCGCGACTGCCGATGCCGAGGATCGACAACGTTGGAGCCTGGGCACTTTGCAGTTGCAGGCGGATGCCTTGGCGCTCTTGTTTGGACAATGAGGAACCGATCAGCAGCAGGCGCCCCTGGCCCAGACCGCCTTGCTTGAGCAGGCCCAGGGCTTTTTCCACGGCAAGATCGGCACGATGGCCGGGCTCGGGCATGATCGACGGGCGCAGGGCTTCCAACAGGTTGCGGCTGGTGGCCAGGTCATCGGACAGCGGCACCAGGGTATGGGCGCTGCCGGCATACACGATGATGGCTGTTTGCGCATCGGTGCGCGCTTGCAGTAAGTCATACAGCTTGCGCCGTGCCTGTTCCAGGCGGTTGGGCGGGCTGTCGGTGGCGAGCATTTCCGGGGTCAGTTCCAGCAGCACCACCAAGGGGTCGGAAGGTTTCTGGCTGGCTTGTTCAACCCGTTGCCAACTGGGGCCCAATAGCGCGAGCACGGCCAACAGCCAGGCGATGCCGAGCACCACCCACGGCGATTTACTCTCGCGGCCATTGCCACCACTGAGCAACTCGGCATGGAACGCCGGCGGCAGGATCATCTGCCAGCGCCCGGCGCGCTTTTGCCGGTGCCACAACTGCCACAGCAACCAGCCAAGCAGGGGCAGCAACAACAGCCACCAGGGGCGCAACCAGTGCGGCCACAGCGCGATCATCGACGCCTCCGCAAACGCAGGCGCTGCAGACGCTGGCGCCATTCAGGGTGTTGCTGCAAAAAGATGCCCCTGCTCGATAGCCTATTGAAGGCTCGTTGCAAAGCGTTGTTCGGCCAGCGTTCCTGGATCACCAGCAACAGGCTCAACACCAACGCCAAGGCCAATGGGCCGCTGTACAGCGCCTGGGCCGGGCGGGCC